>NZ_CP168559.1:0-38956 GCF_047325095.1 Herbaspirillum frisingense | reverse complement strand
GCAAAATAAAAAGGCTCTCCGGTCGGAGAGCCTTTTAGATACTGGTGCTGGCTGCAGGACTTGAACCCGCCACCCCCTGATTACAAGTCCGGGGTGAAATTCAATAAAATCAAATACTTAGTATGATTATTGCTTCGCAATTTGGAAAAGTGACGCCTCTCAAGTCCTTATTGGGCCTCGGTCATTTGAAAATTGCGAAGCGGAATTCTCATTCGCCGATACGAATGTTTGCTAAAGTCCCGATGTCGGCAATCGGCAGCGAACATAGCTATCGATGGTTCTTTACCTTGCAATTTGTCAGCATAATCGGATCTAACACGATACTCTTAGAACATGAATTTCTACGACTGGATGATTTACAAAGGACTGTCAAAGTCATCAGCAAGGAGCTACGACGGGGCACTCCGTGGTGCACTGTCCGAATGGGCTATCGACAACGATTTAACCTCTGGCCCATTGATCGCTTCGACAAGTGCTTTAACCTTTGAGACGCTTTCCCAAGACATCCAGAAACTACCCATTTTCAAAGAGAGAAACGCTCGTGGGCATCACATGTACAGCGCCACTTTGTCGCAGTTCTCTGCATACCTCGTGAGCAATGGCAGCGACGACGTACAAATCGATCTGGAACAGATCATCAATGACGCCGCAACGACACCAACCGAAAAAGCGGCTTTAGTCAAATCCAGAATTGGGCAAGGCATATTTCGAGAAAAGGTATTGCTACATTGGGCGTGCTGTGCTGTTACGGGATTCAGCGACACAAGTCTGCTTGTCGCGTCTCATATCAAACCGTGGAAAAAATCAACGAACAGTGAACGATTGGATCCATGGAACGGACTGCTGCTTTCGCCAAACCTAGATAAGGCGTTCGACAAAGGTTTGATTACCTTCGAGAAAAAGGGGGATATCCGACTTTCTCCTCTTCTCTCCGAACCTGCCAAACTTGGAATAGAGCCTTCGATGAGGATCAAACTGAAACCTGAGCATGAGAAATATATGGCCCACCATCGAGCAGAGGAATTCAAAAAAGGGTAGCTAAATTCCTCATTTTCTAAAATCCGGTTGATTTGATTGCATCACAGGTGCGCTTGTTCGGGAAAGCAAGCCGGTCAACTTTTAGGGGAGAATTATGAAAGCTGGCGTGATCTGCATAATGGTGTTACTAAGCACACTTTTATCTGGATGCTATTTTCTCAGGGCTGACGGTGGAGGTGGCTCCCCGAAAGAGGGAGTGCCAGAAGTACCAACGTCGCCCTGTGGCGGAAGTACAAAATGTACTGGAAAGTAGTAATAATAAAAAAGAAGCGCCCGCAATTGCGGGCGCTTCTTCATCTGCGGCGCGTTGCCGGCAAAGGCTTTCTGAATGTTTTAAAGCGTTTTAAGAAAATCTTATATCGTCCTTCTAAACTAGCTTGATCGTTCGTGGTCCGTGCCATCGTGTAGTAAAGAGATAACTCTGCGTCCGCGCTGTCTGGATCTTCACGGCTAGCCTTGAGGTTTTCCTTTAGTTCTGTGGTGAACTCATAGACAAAATCTCGCAATTCATTAGTTGCCTTCGGATTTTCTCGGGCGAACCAATAATAAAGTGGAATGTTGCCAGCAGAAGACAGTAAGGGATCGTTTTCGTTAAATTCTGCCGACAATAAATCCAGTACGGCGTAGACGTTGTCACGTGCGACAGCGTAAGGATCATTAACAGTGCCGACTAGATGTGGAAATGACTCCGCCCATAATTTTGCAGAATCAGCAAAATCGTCCATATTTCTGGCCTTGGTATCCACGAACTGCCCCTTGAATTCGAGCATATAAAGCTTCGTTGCTAGCGAAAACTCTTGCATACGCTTCGTGGCAAAGGCGATATTTTTCTGGAAAAACGGATGGAGTACCAAGTCTCGTACCGTTGAAGATATCGGGCCTTGTTTAGCATTTCGCTTTTCAGTGCTATTTGCCGCCTCACCGCTATTTAAACGTACGAATAATTCGTCAATTTTATGCGGTTCATCTGTAACCACATCCATAACAGCCGGCAAATAGTTTTCGATTTTGTAGGCATAGAAAGGGTACTGGTTCTTCAGTTCGGCATATGTTAAGCCCGCCAACGGCAAACTTGGCTCTTCCTCAAGGACAAATGATTTGTTGAGTTTTATTTCGTTATTAAAGAAGTCAAATATTGCCTGAAAACGCTGCTTTCCATCGATGACTGCAAACTCTTTTTGGCTCCGGTTTGTTGGAGTTTTCAAACTACCAATTGAGAGTGCGACATAAAACTTTGGAATGTCGAAGTCGTTGAGAATAGAGTCGATAAGGTGCGCCCGTTTCCAAGTGCTCCAAATAGCGGCCTTTCGCTGATATGGTGGATCCATATCCATGCGATTACTCAGATACTCTTCGTACCAGCTCTTGAGAGATTGAGGGGGGCGTAGAGATACTTTGAACATGGTTACACCCTGAACCCATTCAATCGTTTGATTTCCATTGCTACACCATGTAAATCTGGATAGGACACGGAATCCGTATATCCGATATTCAAGAGCAGCGCCAATACTTCTGCAATTTTTCCTTTATCGATCACGAGCTTGGTGAGAGAGCCTTCAGGGAATTTGCCAGTCTGATATTGAGTTTCCATCGAATCAAGCGCACGGCCGAAAATTGTAAAAACTCCTCGCTGAGCAAACATGCGTGCGTTATTTGCTGTGCCAAGTACTGCCGCAGGTCTTTCGTTGAGGGTCGAAAGTGCTGTTGGTTCCAACTTCCCGACGATCAGTTTTCGCGGGCCATAGCTAGATTTCGCTGTGTCATGAGAAAGCGGTCCAGCATCTCCATGCCTTATATGACTCAACGCTGTGCTATTCCATGCGACTGGATCTAATACCCATACCGCTGCATCTTCCTCATAACGGCCGTTTTTGGGATTGATAGCAGCGCTAGATAAGGCGAAATACAGAGAAATGAACGGATTAGTTGACCAATCTAACAGCCGCGTCGGCACTTGGTAATGTTGCATATAAAACAGAGTGCGAAGGTCATTTTGATCAACAGCGGTGGCGCTGGCCGCATTATGCAGAACACCTTGGCGTTCAAAGTCCAGCATCATCTCTGCTTCAAGAATAATTAGCTCTTCTAATGTCTTTTTAGTCGGATGTCGATAAAGCGTGGGTTGCAAAGTGTAGGTGTTGGCCCTCCCTACCCCACGATACCAATTGCCTCCAAAACGCTTGCCCTTATATTGGGCCGTTGCCGTCAAGAGAAGTTGTTCAACATGCTGAGTGAAAGTCGTAAGCGAATCGACATCTATAACTCTGGGCTTTGCCATTATTTCTCCCCCCCCTTGGTATCAAGTTTGCCAGAGACAACGTCCTCGAGGTAGGCCCCAATGGAGGTGGCGATAGCATGAGCCATCACCGGAGGAACAGCATTTCCAATTTGCCGAATGTTCGTCGTTGCAGCATGTGGGAAGACAAAGTTGTCGGGAAAAGTCTGCAGGCGGGCACATTCGCGAATTGTCAGGCGCCGCGGCAAAGCGTAATGAAACTGAACACGGGATTTTGCATTTGCTCTGACGGTATAGCCTGGCGCGTTTCGAGGGCTTGTTTCGTCTCCTTGGCCATTTCCAGATTTGGCTAGCGCTGCCTTGAAGTACTGACTTTGATTGGCAACCGTTTCATCATCAATTCCAATAAGGTCACTAATGGCCCACTCTACCGACCGATATTTGCCGGCGAATGTTTGGCGTGGCGGCAACGGATCAAAAGCAATATCTTTTCTGACAAAAACAAGGACCACACGCTGTCGTGCTTGGGGTACGCCGTAATCTGGAGCGTACATATCCCACTGGATGCATCTATATCCAGCATCGGCGAATGATTTTTTGATCCTCCTAAGTTCGTTGCCTTCGTTCATCCTCGGCAGATGAGCAACATTTTCAGCTATAACCAAAAGGGGTTGGTGGAATTTCGCGTATGCAGACATCGATTTGAAGAGCGATCCTCTTTTACTGTCTGTACCACCCTTTGGTCCGCAAATCGAAAACTCCTGACATGGAAAGCCACCTATCAAGATGTCCCCTCTGGGCATTTCAGCTGGCTTCGCTTTCGCTAAATCCATTATCTGAAAATGTTCGCCAACGTTTGATTTATATGTTGGCTCACACGCAGCATCGAAGTCGTAGGCCTGCACGACCTCGAACGGCTGTTTAGCATATTTCTGGTTTCGGTAGGTAAATCCACCCACGAATCCGAGATCAAGACCGCCACAGCCAGCAAAGAAAGAGACGATTTTTGCAACTTTCTTTTCGCCTTTAATAATTTTCCCCGAGGAAATATTCGCGCCAGTGGGCGTTGAGGAGGCAAATATTCTCATGCGCAACCTTATTATTGAAATTCTGAAAGACCTGTATTCCCCCTGTGACTACAGGTTAAATCGCGACCAATAATAAATTATTCGTACGTAAAGGTCTGCCATTTATTAACGTTCACTTTAGTAGGGGCATACTTTGTTCGCATGTGCATCAAAATGCGTCATATGTGAAGGGTGCCGGATTGTGCCGCCACATTAGGCTGAGTGGGCCTAGCCGCCTGATGCGAATTTGAGTCAAAAACAACCTATGTAGCGGGCAGGCGCGGGGTGGGGGCAACCGCGCGCGCAGGGCCGAGAAAGTGATTTATACTGTACATAAATACAGTAATATTTCACCAATCGTCCTTTCCTGTTGTCAATATGTCATGCCTCGCCTATCCCGCGCCGATCCCGCCAGGGAGCCGCGTCCAGCCCGTGCCGGCGATCCAGCTTGCCGGCGGGCCGCTGGCCGTGCACATCACGCACAAGCTGCACGCAGGCTTTCCCAGCCCGGCCGCTGACTACACTGCCGATCCGCTGGACCTGAATCAATACCTGGTGGATCGCGTCGCCTGTACTTTCCTCTTCGACGTGGCGGGCTGGAGCATGAGCGGTGCACACATCGTCGAAGGCGACAAGGTGGTGGTGGACCGCTCCATTTCGCCCCAGCCCGGCCACATCGTGGTGGCCATCGTCAATGGCGAATTCACCATCAAGCGGCTGCGCCTGGTCAACGGCGCTTATGAGCTGCACCCCGAGAATCCGGATTTCCGCCCGATCCGCTTCGGCGATGGCGAGGTGCTGGAGGTCTTCGGCGTGGTGGTGGGCGTGGCCAGGAAGATGCTGTGAGTACCCCGCCGCCCAGCTCGGCCGGCTTTGCCCTGGTCGACGTCAACAACTTCTACGTCTCCTGCGAGCGGGTCTTTGATCCCAAGCTGCGCGCGCGGCCGGTGGTGGTGCTGTCCAACAATGACGGCTGCGCCGTAGCGCGCTCCAACGAGGCCAAGGCACTGGGCATCAAGATGGCCGCGCCCTGGTTCATGATGCAGGATTTGGCGCGCCAGCACGGCATCGTGGCGCTGTCCTCCAACTACCCCCTCTACGCCGACATGAGCGACCGCGTCACCGCAGTGCTGCGCCGGTACAGCCCGCGTCTGGAGGTCTACTCCATCGATGAGAGCTTCCTGGCACTGGACGGCCTGGCCACTGCCGCCGGCCCCCATCGCTGGGCGGCTCGCTTCGAACACGTGACCCCGCATTACACAACCGATTGGGCGGCGCTGCCGCGCGTGAGGTGAGCATGCAAGTGACCATCTATCAGATGCGCCGCAATGGCGTGGAGATTGCCCGGGAGCTGCTGGGCGACGAGGCGCGCCACATCGGTGAGCTGCGGCTGGGCGTGTTCGAAGAGGGTGGCCGGCGCCGGCCGACCAAAGCCGCCAGGCTGCAGCAGGAAAACGGCGAGGTCATCATGGAACTGGTCGATGTCCACGTCGATGCCATCAAGGCGTCACGCATGGTCATCAAGGGGATAGAACGGCGGCAGACCGAGCGCGGCGTGGTGGAGTTCGCGCAGGCCTGGTTGTGTGTGCAGGCGGGCACTCCGTTGCTGGCCACGTCGCGGGAACGATTTTTCAAAGACAACGGCGGAAGCACGCACTAGCTAACAACCTCGGTTTTAATACGAGGGTTCCGACCCGGACAGACGTCGCGCTGTTGCGCCCAGACGAAGTCTCGGCTTTACTTGAAAAGTGATACGCCGCAGCACTACAGAAGTTATTCCTAGCCGTTCCCAGATCTCACAAGCAAAAAATATCTTGCAGGCTAGGCCAGACGCCACAGAATTTGAGAATTTAATCAAAGTCTGTGATCTTAGAATAGGCAAAGGGAATCTACCTTGGTAAAAGAATAGAGGGAGTGTGATTTAATTTGAAGGGCTCAGGCTGCCGAATCGTTCCTCATATACCGATCATCGACAATTCTGCGCCCCTCCGCTACTCCTGCTTCAAGGGCGGCCGTACTGGTGTCATAGATCCATGCCTTATCAAACCTATAGGGTAAGAAGAGGATCCCAGCGCGGTTTATGCGTAGCTGGGTAATTACCCAAAGTTCATTTTCCCGACCGCACCTCACCAAAATCTTGAAGCCTCGATAGGACTGCTCGCTGTATAGATGGTTCATCGTCTCCATCCAAATTGGTAACCTTGTTATTACCGATTGCATGATCACGTTCTCAAGTCCTCTTTCTCATGTTGGCATCGGAGCGATCGCAAATAATTTCCCTTTCCAGGGTTCAATTGAAGCGTCGAAAGCCAAAATTGCAATTTCATTCTTACCAGCGCCTTCTCGTATAAATTGCGCTATTGCTTTTCGACATACGATCATCTGTCCTTCCAAATTAGTAGGTGACCCACTAATTTGGAACTCGGCCCTGGTTCGCCCGCTCCCCAATCCGCTTGTAACTTCGATAACGTCTTTCTTGCCAATCCTCAGCCATACAAAACCGGCTTCGTGTCCTATATCTTCAAAATAGAATCGCATGGGAAATCTCTCAAATAAAGGGGCCGCAACTGCGGCCCCTTAACAAAGTAAATTATTGTCGTGCGGGAGATTACAAGGGCTGGTCTCTCTTCTCGCTCTCCCCTCCATGCCCCTTTCGATAGATACTGTCTCCATCATAGCGACGTGGACCGGCGTCACTTTGCTGATCAGCCTGCTCTTGCTTTTTTCGCTCATGTTCGGGCGAAGCAAAGCCCCCCTCACGAGAACGCGACGACTTCTCATCTTGAAGTGTGAAGCCCGGCTTTCCACGGCGACTGGGACTCTGAGTTTTATTAAAATTCGACATTTTTGATCCTTTAAGTCACGGTCTGATATGAGCGTCAACGGACAGGCCGCAATGTCCATTTCTGCCACATCCATATCGCGAGCATCATTCGGAAAGATAGCGGTGATGCCCACATACGTGAATGCTGATAGCGTGATATTTACGCACCGAATACCATTCTGGCTTCAGCTCTAAAATCTCGTTACCATCCTGGCCGAAGTAGGCCTTCAAGACGGTGTCAATTCATCCTGTTGAGCGAGGGGTGTGCGCTACGACATGCAATAAGTGCTTCACACATATTCACCCCCTGTGCGAGTAAAACCGCCTCTGCACGATAAACACCTTCGAGATTTTTTTTGGAAAAGATTTCGTTCTCACGTTCCAGTATGGAAACGCTGTTCAGTTGCCATCCATCGGCATATTGGGTGTATTTCAGCTCGTATGAAAAGTTGCCGGAGCTATCTGTAGTTTGATATGTAGACATGAAATTTCTCGGTCAGTTTAATTGTTAGGTTGGCTTGACCGATGTCGAAGGAATCAGATTCATCCAAGCATTTCGCAAGTCTTCTATTCAGATTGATAGTTCTTGCTATCCCAGAGTCGATTAGAACGACCCCGCGCAGCATTCTTTCTGTTCATCGCGCTAAGGTGAGTTTCCCTTTGCCGCACTTCTGAGAGCGACGACCATTTATAAGCCCGCCGCTGTACCTCTCGCTTCGCTATGTCTCAGGTTCGGCAGCTTTGGACAGTAGATCATTTCTCTTCGCTTCCGGCATCGCGCCGCTTGATACTACTGACTCTTCCCCACATGACCCTCTTATCTCGAAAACTCTTTGCTTTCTTACTGATTGCTAAAGGATCGCTGATCTCCTTGTTTTCAAAATAGCAGTCACCATGTAGTCGCCGATGCTCCTCTACTGCCTGCGCAACTTCGTCGACATCAAAGCGGGTGTTGGAATGTAGCCTCATTTTTTCTCCGTAAAGGATACGTGGGCAACAAAGATATTTTTAACGTCCTAACGTCACTTAATTACTAATCCTGGGACGAAACCATTCGCCATTGATCGCACAGATCATTTGTCTGACCACGACCGCGCGCACGCTGATTAAGTACCTCTTCGATACACTCAAAATCCTCTATCTGTCGAGAGTAGCCCGAATAGATCTCAGGTCGAGATAACGGAAAATCCACGCCACCTAACGTTGGGCGCAACGTGTGCCGACCGCTGAACATGTTCATATAGTTCTCCGAAAAGATACCTAAGGACATCTCAACGGATGGACTCAATGAAATCGAATGGAATCGATGTTGGGATGGGGATACGGACCATGTAAGTTCGCTCTTACTTACGAGAGGATCCGAGGAGGGATGTACAGACCTTACTCTTAATTCGCGTCGAAAACGAATTCGGAGCTCATTTATTTCACAATCGCCGAAGCGTAATCAATAGTCTTTCTTGTAGAAGAACACACGGATTACATATGTCAGACCGCGACACTACCTTCTGAAAAAGACATTCAAGCTGCTAATTAAGGCCATTGCTCCCAGCGACAGCACAAGCAGCCTCTACCGTCGAAATGAGAGAAGTGAGCGGACACGGTTTAAGAAGAACGGACGAAAAGACCGCCAAATTTTCAGTTGAGCTGCGGATCGGCGTCGCACTTAGAAGCAATATCGGTATTCCAGCATAACGTTTATCAGCTCTACTCTTGATTGCAAATTCTAGTCCGTCCATCACAGGCATACGTAAGTCAGTGAGAATCACATCCACTCTGGTGAGAGACCTCTGCATGACGTCAAAGGCCTCTTCACCATTTCCCGCGTCTAATACGTAATAGCCCTCAGCTTGAAAGGCTTCCACAAAAATATTTCTCACCTCTTTATCATCTTCAATAATCAAGAGGCACCGAGCTTTGCTGACATCTTCGTTCATCGGGTTTTCCTCAGGTGAATGGGCTGCGTCCCGGTGAGCGAAATGAACAGTATTTTTCAGGATACTTTGTGGGAAGCCTAAAGAAAATCAGACTCTTAGTCATATCACCGACCATTTCTCCTACAAATCTCTTTAGGGCTTACCAATGTACGTTCGGCCAAGTGAGAATGACCATCGAACTGCGCAAGGGACAAGAGGTCTAGATACGCTCATTTTATGAGTAGCACCATGTATTAGTGGAAGCCAAATCCACTGCCATCTTTCTTTCGAGGACAGCCATCTTGCTTATGGTGTTCTTCCATAAAGAGCAAAAATTCGACGTGCAGCTTCATCGCCGCGAGGATTTTAGAAGTTTGCGGATCAACTGAAGGGAAACTCTCTGAAGATGGCCGCGCCAGATCATCAAAAATCCCGCGAATAGCATCCGGTTCCGCGCCCGCTGCTTGCATCTCGATTAAGCACCTTCTCACCCGAGATCGTATTAAATCGCGGACGATTTCTCCTTGCGCAGCCTTCTTTCCGATTTCGTGTATCGAAAGCGTAGAGGGGGCGTCAAGCGGCCTGGTGATGTGTGCGGGCTGAAACACCGCTGCCGGAGACATCGTGAGAAAATTTCTTAACGTGCAGCAGCCGGACTCAACATTAGGCATAATGGCTCAGCTCGTTACAGCTCTTTTCTTCAGCTTGCATTTCGCCTGCGCATATAACAAAAATGAAAATAGGTGCGCCGGCTTCCTATACAAAGCCGTACAGCTCATCAATAGCGTGAATTAGGAAATCAATGGGAACATCGCTAACCTTTGGCTTCGCCTATAGGGGATTCGATATCACCATCATCGGATACGAGATCGATGGTGGTTGGCGAATGGCCCTTGAACTGCGCAAAGGAGATGACGTCGAGATTATTCGGGATACCGCCAACGTTTATGCCGACTTCAACAGCTTGCGCAGTATGGCGATTTGGACTGCCCATCTGAAAATCAAGAGCCTCACTGACGCGCGGGCTCATGGCTAACTTGCAAGAGGTTCGTATGGAATACGACCGCCGTTTTGAGCTGTTTGCACGGCTTCTATAGTTGAAACCAGTAGCTGCAACGGACATGGTTTCACTAATAGCGCATCAAAAATCTGCCTCGCTTGCCAAGAATTTGTCATTGGCGTCGCACTGAGTAAAACAATAGGAACCGCCGAGAGCTGCGAATTACTTTTGACCTTGCGCGCAAATTCCAGTCCGTCCATTACGGGCATGCGCAGGTCAGTCAGCACGACATCCACCGCCGCAGTGGGACACTGCATCATGGCATATGCTTCGGCTCCATTTGATGCTTCCAATACACGGTAGCCTTGCTCAGAAAAAGTCTCCGCAAAAATGCTGCGCACATCTGACTCGTCCTCAACGATCAGCAGACCACGTTGTCTCCCCTGCATGATGTCACTCCTCTACTCCTGGCTATACACCCAATACGGGCGTTATTGGCTGGTCTTATTATGGTCTTATCAGGCTAGGGCCACATTCTCAAAATCTCGCAAACTGAGAATTTCGGATAAGAAAGCATCGCTGAAAACCGCTTCAATTCGTAGACACATCCATTTTTCTGATGCTTTAATTCTTGTAATTTGAGAGAGTCACTAGTTGCCGTTCCTGCGTATGGCTTGGTTGAGCCGCTCGTAATCGTCGCGGCAATCAGAATTGCAAAATAGCAATTCCAACTGGACCTCCTCTTCGCAAAAATGGCAACGGAAATCAGCCTGTAGAGCCGGCGCGCTTCTTGCGGCGGCGACACCGGCCGAGATAGTTTGATAAATCTTGCTGTCCGCGTTATCGGCGTGATCGCTCATTGTTATTTCCCCTCATTGGTCGGAAGTTGATAGGAACGGAAGCGGACCACCTCCTGGTCGGCCCACTCGTTCAAGGAAAGAAACTGCGCCTGAAGCGGCTCAATTTCGTTGCAGCCGAATACAGCGGCGGCCTTCGTCACATCGCCAAAGCCGCCCGTGTTGTTGGGCATGGTGCCGAGCAGTTGCGGAGGCACCCGGTGCGCAGCCAGCACGTCGTCGCGTGTGCAGTTCTTGATGTTGAAAAACTCATCCTTTGCCGCGATCTCGGAGACCGGCAGGATTTGCAAGCCGTCTTTCTTTCCGCCTGGTGCATACACAAACAAGTTGCGGAAATTGCCCGGCCCTTTGCTGTTGCGCATCGCCTCGCGCAGCTTGTCCACGTCGTTGACGTTGCTGGCCGTGTCGGTCATGTAGAGGATGAAGCCGGCATGTGAGCCGTTGAGGTAGTAGCGCCGGCGGAAGAGCGTGGCCGACTCATTGAGCCAAGCCGATTGCAGCGCACTCACATACTGCGGCACGCCATACACTTCCTGATTGATGTCCGGCGCCTGTAAGTGCCAGATAGCGTCCTGTTCGAATTCGTATGTATCGCGCCACCCATTGACGAAGAAATAGCGCCCGGGCTCCACGCCCACGCGCGTGTACTTCGCCAATGCTGGCTTGAGGCCCAAGAGCTTGCCGGTCATACTCTCTCGCCGTTCGGCATAGCAGTTGCCGAACAGCAGAAAGTCCAGCGCCAGACGCGTGAAATCGCCGCGCGACAAGGCGGTGGACGGCTGGAACGTCGAAGCCAGGATATTGACCTTGCACCAGATCGCACTGGCGTGGTGGACACTGGCATTGAGGGACTTGGCCAGGCCCGGCATACTCAAGGGCGGTTCGTACCAGTCTCCATTGCGGTAGCACTCGACGTCCGCCAGCATGTCCCGGCCTTCCAGCACGGGCGAAGGATCGCCGAAAGAAAACGCTTCAACGGATGGCGCCGGCGGCGCCTCGGCCCCGGCCGGCAGGGTGTTGTCGGATGCAGCCGCGCGGCGGCGTGCTCGGTGTTTCATTAGAAGAACTCCATGGATGAAGTGTTGTTGGCGGTGGTGCCTTCGAACGGCTCGTAGTCGAGGGCATGCATGACCGACCAGGCCAAGTCGGCGTGGCCGGTTTCTTCAGAACGGCCGGCGTCATAGGTGACCGCGCGCCCGCTGGGGGTGAGGATTTTGCGAATGGCCATGAAGGACTGCGCGATGTCGGTCCAGCCAGCGTCGAACTGCAGGCGGCCGCTGCGAATGATGTTTTGTGCCTTCAGCACCATCCGCGTTTTGACCTCTGGCGAGTAGCTGATAGCGGTCACGCCCGGGAAGAACTGTTTGACCAACGGATAGACGCCTACGCCCATGCCGGTCGTGTCGATGCCGATGTACTGGACGTTGTAGCGGCCGCACATTTCCTTGATGAGAGCGGCTTGTTCCGAAAAATCTTTGCCGCGCCACTGGTGGCGCTCCAAGATACGGAAATTGCCCCCGGGGACCAGCGGTGGCGCAATCACCGAGCAGCCGGCGCTATCACCTGTCAGCGAAGGGTCGTAGCCAATCCAAACGGGCCGATGACCGAAGGGGCGAGCCGTGAAGGGCTTGTAGTCGTCCCAATCCACCCACGAATCGACCATGCCGCGCTGCAGGTCCGCCAGTGGAAACACCGACGCAGAATCGTCGATGAAATTACACATCAAGAGGTTGTCGAACTGGTCTGGTGAATATTCGAAATCGCGCAGCTCGTCGATATCGAACAGATCGCAGCCACCGGCGGCCGCGTCCATGATCGTGACGATCTGGCGCCAGATTTTGTCCTCACCGGTGAAGCCGGACGACAGCCGCTTATGGCTGACATCGATATTGACCTTTTCGCCCTTGGCGCGGCGCTTGTTGAACGCCTCGCCGGTCCAGAAGGGATAAGCCTGGTGCGTGGTCGCCGAGGGCGTCGAGAAGTAGGTTTTGCGCCACTTCTTGTGCAAGGCCATGCCAGACGCGACCTTGTTCAGTTCGGTGAAATTGTGCGTCCAGAAGAATTCATCGAAATAGAAGTTGCCGTGGTAACCCTGTGCGGTACGTGCGTTCGTGCCGAGGAAATACAGATGCGCACCGTTCGGCAGCACGATAGGATCGCCGGACAGCTCCACGCCGCATGCATCCTTCGCGAACTGGATGATGTACTGCTTGAAGACGTGCGCCTGCGACTTCGATGCCGAGAGAAAAATCTGATTGCGCCCGGTCTGGATCGCATCAATCAGCGCCTCGCGTGCGAAGTACCACGTTGCGCCGATCTGACGTGATTTCAGGATGATGCGCGTGCGCTCTGCGCCGTTGCGGAACCATACCTTTTGGTAGTCGAAGAGCGAATCATTGAATGCCTCGACGATACGCTGCTGCGCCTCTTCGCTGAACTCATTGCGCACCGGCTTTTTCTTCGGCCCGGCATTGCGATTGGCGATCTTGGGATTGAGGTCGGTTTCGTTGCCGCCAGGCTGTTCGTAGCGGCGCACGCGCGCGGCCTGCACCAGCTGGCGCATGAGCGCATCGAGTTCCTTGTACTCGCCATTGCCCTTTACTTCCTTGGCGATCAGTTGCACTATGCGCGCTTCAAGGGCAATCTCTACGCGCTCCAGGCGAGAGACCTTTTCCCATTCATCGCGGTGCTTCCAGCTATTGACCGTGGAACGCTTAATCTTCAGGTGGCGCGCAATCGACGAGATGCGCCAGCCCTCGAAATACAGGCGGCGCGCGACCTGTCGAGGCTCGGCCGCCTGGTCGATGTTGTCCTTGATGTCTTCTGGAATTTCTAACATGCCGCAAGCGTAGGCGGCGCGCGCGCGTAGCGGGGACTTTGCCGAGTCGCTATCCCCCTTATCAACCCTCACTTGATTGATGCATTTCGCCCATCGGCAGAAGATGACGTTATCCGATCAACCGATAACGAGCGCGAAATCTCATGGCAACCAAGAGCAAATTTTTCCGCGTCGCGACCGAGGGCGCGACCACCGACGGCCGTAGCATCAGCCGCGAGCAAATCCAGCAGATGGCCGACAGCTACAACGTGAAAACCTATGGCGCTCGCGTGTGGGTCGAACACCTGCGCAGCCTACTGCCGGATGGCCCGTTCCGGGCCTATGGCGACGTGCTGGCGCTGAAGGCCGAAGAGGTCGACACCGAGAGCGGCAAGCGCCTGGCGCTGTTCGCGCAGATCGAACCGACGCCCGCCTTGATCGCCATGAACAAGGATCGCCAGAAGATCTACACCAGCATCGAGCTGGCCGATAAGTTCGCCGACACCGGCAGTTCCTATCTGGTCGGCCTGGCCGTGACCGACAGCCCCGCCAGCCTGGGCACCGAGATTTTGCAGTTCTCGGCCACCAATCCGAAGGCATCGCCTTTCACGCCCCGCAAGCTGAAGCCGGAGAACCTGTTCTCCGAAGCCATCGAGGCCAACATCGAATTCGAGGAAGACGGCCCCAGCGTGGCCGAGACCATCAAGCAACTGTTCAGCCGCATTGGTGGTGGTGAGAAGAAGGCCGATGCCCAGCACGCCGACGTGGTGGCTGCTATGACCGCCGTTGCCGAAAAGGTGGGCGAGTTCGCGCAGTCCGCCGCGCAGGCCGGCAAGGATGTGGCCGAGATCGTGGCGCGTCTGGAGAAACTGGAAAAGCGTGTCGGCGATGAATCGACCACCGCCGAGCAGTTCCGCCAGACCATCAACCTGACTGACAAGAGCAACCTGCAGCGCCCGCCGGCCACCGGTGGCGGCAACAGCGGCACCGTGCAGACCGAGTTCTAAACCGCCGGCCGACGAAGCAAACCATTTCCGCATTTCACTGGAGCAGAACACATGAAGAATCAGACCCGCGCCGCCTATAACGCCTACACTTCGCGCCTGGCCACGCTCAATGATGTTGCCGGCGGTGCCGTCCATTCCACCTTCTCGGTGGACCCGAGCGTGCAGCAGAAGCTCGAAGACAAAATGCAGGAATCGTCCGAATTCCTGGGCAGCATCAACATCATCGGCGTTGATGAACTGGAAGGCGAGAAAATCGGCCTGGGCGTGTCCGGCCCCATCGCCAGCCGTACCGACACGCGCGGTGACAAGCGCCGTAGCACGCGAGATGCCTCGGCCATGACCAACACCCGCTATCGCTGCGAGAAGACCAACTTCGATACTCACATCACCTATGCCAAGCTGGACGCCTGGGCCAAGTTCAAGGACTTCCAGACCCGCGTGGCCAATGCGATCCTGAAGCGTCAGGCACTGGACCGCATCATGATCGGTTTCAACGGTGTGAAGGTCGCGGCCGATACCAACCTGGCGCAGTATCCGTTGCTGCAGGACGTCAACAAGGGCTGGCTGCAGCAGATCCGCGAGAATTCGCCCCAGCGCGTCATGGGCCTGGTCGGCCAGGACCTGCCGGGCAAGGTGGTCATTGGCAGCGGCGCAGGCGCGGACTACGCGAACCTCGACGCTGCCGTGTATGACGCGGTGACCAATCTGGACCCGTGGTATCAGGACGATACCGGCCTGGTGGTGATCGTCGGTCGCGAGCTGCTGCACGACAAGTATTTCCCGCTGATCAACAAGGAAAAGGCACCGACCGAGACCCTGGCCGCTGACGTCATCATCAGCCAGAAGCGCATCGGCGGACTGCCGGCGGTGCGCGTGCCGTCCTTTCCAGCCAATGCCATGCTGATCACCCGCCTGGACAATCTGTCGATCTACTTCCAGAACGGTGGCCGCCGCCGTCGCGTGGTCGACGAACCCAAGGCCGACCGCATCGAAAACTACGAATCGTCGAACGACGCCTATGTGATCGAGGATGAAGGCCTGGCCACGCTGGTTGAGAACGTGGTGCTGCAGGATGCAGCAGCGGGCGGCGCCTGATGTCTCGCCTGTCTCCCGCCGCGCGCCACCGCGAGCGCATGCTCGGCAAGCTGGCGGCGTCCGCCGGCGAGCCGGGCGGCGTGACCACCGGCAGCGCCTATGAACTTATGTTGATGAAGCTCCACGAAGACCGGCGCACGCTGTCCAACATCCAATCGATCGAACGCAAGATCGAAATGAAGGCCACCATGCTGCCGGCTTATCAAGACTGGATTGATGGCGTGCTGTCGGCCGGACGCGGTGCTCAGGACGAAGTGCTGGTCAATGTGCTGGTGTGGCACATTGATGTCGGCGACTACGAACGCGCCCTGCAGATCGCAGGCTACGCTATGGAACACCAGTTCACGCTGCCGGATCGCTACAACCGGACCTTGCCCACGCTGCTGCAGGACGATTTCGCAGGCGCGAGTCTGGGCGGCCGGCTGAAGGACGAGCCTGCACGGGCGGCCGATATCCTCCAGCAGGTCCTGGCCATGACGGGCAATGCCGATACGCCCGACCAGGCGCGCGCCAAGGTGCATAAGGCGCTCGGCCTGGCCCTGCTGGAGCTGGTCAATCAGGTGGACGCTGAGAACGTCACGGCCGCCTCGGCGGACCATGCCACGGCAGCGCTGCGTCACCTCGCCCGCGCATGTGAGCTGCACCAGGCGGCGGGCGTCAAGAAGGATATCGAGCGACTGGAACGGCGACTGAAGAAGTTTGCCGAGCCGGCCAAGTAAAGAGCACCCCACGGCGCAGGGCGGCCCGGGACGGAAGCGGCATTGTCCGTCGGATGTCCCGGCCACCGCCCCCTACATTCTCCAAGACCATGAACTACATCGATGACGTACCGGTGACGCCGGCACCGGCCGCGCCGGCAGAGGTGAAGGCCATCACCAACGACGGATTTTTCCCAGACATCAGCTTGTTAGCCATGCGGGACGCCATGCGGCTGGACTCGACAGTAACCGATGCACGCCTACGCCCTGCCCTGGTGGACGCAATTCTGACGGCCAATCGGTTGCTACGCGACTGGCAACTGCAGCACCTGGCCAGCGGTATCGAGAAGCTGGAACAGGTGCCGGCGCTGCAGGTAGATGGAGAAAGCCAGTACCTGGCGCACTACCGCCGAGCAGTCTATAGCTTCGCCAAGGCCGACATTTTCGAGAGCTACCGGGACTACGACACCACCGCGAGCGCGCTGACCGACAAGAAGAACATGGAATGGATGGACACGGCACCGGACGTGCAGCGCCGTAATGGGCATTGGGCCATCAATGACATTCTCGGCCGAACGCATGCGACCGTAGAGCTGATCTGATGCAGGTACGTAGCCAGCAGGGCGACACGCTCGATGCACTGGTGTTTCGCTACCTGGGCGCCAGCAGCGGCTATGTGGAACAGGCACTGACCTTGAATCCATCGCTTGCGGCGCTTGGCGCCGTGCTGCCGGCGGGCACGATGGTCACGCTGCCGGATGCGATGGAAGCGCCGACCAGCGCGCGCGACAGCATCAGTTTGTGGGAATGACGACATGAACAGCAAATCACTGACAAGGGGAAATCAAGTTATGGCAGCAGAATCCGCCGGTGGCATCGCTGCCATCCTGAAAATCTACGGCATCAAGGCCGTGCTCGGCATGGTCGGCGCGGCGCTGCTGTATATCGTTCTGCCACCACGCAATGCAGACGGCTCGTTCAATGAGAAGGAATTTGTGGTGCGGCTGGCCTGCGCCGGTGCGTTCTCCATCATGTTCGGCGACCTGGCGTTTTCGGTGCTGCTGCAGCACGCGCCGATGGTGGCCGCTGTGCTCGGACCGAAGCCGGTCGATTTGATGGTAGGCGCGCCGGCCTGGTGGATCACCCGGGCCGTGGCCCTGTGGTTTCAGCGGCGCCAAGGCAAAGACATTGCCGAGCTGGCGCGTGACGTGAAGGAGTCGATTTGAACGCCATCGATAATCGTCGCGCTTTCCTGGGCATGCTGCGCTTTTCTGAAGGCACCTCGAATTCGCCGACCACGCGTGACCGGGGATATGACCAGATCGTCGGCCGAACCCGTTTCGCCAGTTATGCCGATCATCCCCGGGTGCGTGTCTGGATTCCACGCATCAAGAATTGGTCCACTGCGGCCGGCGGTTACCAATTGCTGATGCGCTACTACGACATTTATCGCCAACGGCTCGGCCTGACGGGCTTCGGGCCAGACGTGCAAGACAC
Source organism: Herbaspirillum frisingense (assembly GCF_047325095.1). NCBI lineage: Bacteria > Pseudomonadati > Pseudomonadota > Betaproteobacteria > Burkholderiales > Oxalobacteraceae > Herbaspirillum > Herbaspirillum frisingense. The sequence continues at coordinate 20,906 of NZ_CP168559.1, read as the reverse complement.
TATCGCTCTGCAGCAGATCAAGGAATGCCGGGCCTTGCCCGACATCGACGCGGGCCGCCTGGGAGACGCCATCCCCAAATGCAAAAACATCTGGGCTTCCTTGCCGGGCGCTGGCTATGGCCAATTCGAGCACCGCTATATCGATCTGGAAAAAGCATTCACGCGGGAAGGTGGCGAAGCCATCGTGCTGCCCACCCTGAAGACCAGTGAGGAACTGCACCTTGCCTTCGTGGAAGCCGGCGGAGTGCTGGCATGACGCTCACGGACAAGTGGCGCACGCGCCTGCGCGTCTTGCTCGGCACCAGTTTGCTGGCCCTGGCCTTTGCTGCAGCATGGACAATTCAGGGGTGGCGAAAGAATGCGGATATCGACAACCTGAAATCCGGCATTGCTGCCGCCAATCAGGCGGCCGCTGATGCCCGGGCCGAGCGCACGCAACAGGTGCTGCAGGCCGAGCGCGACGCCCGCGACGCCATCCAGGCCATTACCGACAAACTCACCAATGAAAGGGATGCTGCACGCAATGAGAAAGACACCTTTATTGCTGGTGTGCGCAGTGGCGCTATCCGGCTGTCAGTCCCTGTCATCGCTTCAGTGCCCACCGGGGCCGGTTGCGCAGATACCGGCACTGCCGGCCGACCTGGCCAAGAAGCGCGAGCCGAACTTACGCCAGCGGCAGCAGAATTTCTTGACGACATCGCCAGCGAAGGTGATGACGCCATCCGACAAAGCAATGCCCTGATCGATGCCTACAACGCCTTGCGCGAGAAGCTGAATGTACAAGCCCAACAATCTACGGGACTATCTGCGCAAGGCCATTAAGGATCTGGTGCAGAATCCGGACAAACTGCACATCTTCATCGATGAGGGCGGATCACGCGCCACCGGCACGGCCGGTCTTTCCTTCGAGTATGACTATGTGCTGAACTTGATCTTGACTGATATCGGTATGGACCTCGATCTGGTGTTCGTGCCGCTGCTGGCGTGGATGCGGGTTCACCAGCGCGAAGCCTTCGCCAATCCTGAGAATGCCAAGAAGGCGATACGTTTCGAGGTGGATATGAACAACGCCACATCTCTGGACTTGTCCATCAAGCTGGCGCTCACCGAGCGCACTATCGTGAAGCGACACGACGGTGGCCGCCTGGAAATCGCTCATGCGGCCGAGCCGCAACTTACTCCACCTTTCCCGGATGATTTCTGGCGGCTCTACCAGGGCGAGACCCTGCTAGCCGAATGGGATGTGCCGAAGCTGCCATGAGTGATGATCTGCAACGCCTGGAGGAATGGGCCGGCGCCCTCATTGCCAAGCTGCAGCCGACACAGCGGCGCCAGCTCGTACGTAAAGTTGCCAATGACTTGCGGTGCGAGCACGCCCGCCTGATCGCGCAGCAAGTGGCGCCAGACGGCACGCCCTATCCGGCGCGCAAGAATCGCAAGGAACTACGCGGTAAATCCGGACGGATCAAACGACAGAAAGCGGCTATGTTCGGCAAGCTGCGCACGAATACCTATCTGCAAATCCAGGCGGATGCGGAGCAGGCATCAGTCGGCTTCTTTGGCAAGGTGGCACGCATTGCGCGAGTGCATCATGATGGGTTGCCTGACAAGGTAGCGCCGCGTGGCCCGAGTTACAAATACCCTGTCCGGACACTGCTAGGTTTTTCGGCAGGCGATATTGTTGAGCTTCGCCGGAGCATCTTGGAGCATCTCACAAACGACTTATCGTTACGATAAACTGCTGAGTGGAAAGTATTTGTCAAATTGCTCCACTGTACTTAGCTGGCGGGATGGAAAATGGAACAGAAGAAAAAATTCGTGAATCAAGTAGTTGAAATGGAACGATTAAATAGAGAATGCGCGGCTGTGTTAGCGTCGGCCGTAAGCCTCAATATGGGAGTTCCAATAGACCGCCAACAGTGCCGAGATAGTATGCGAGCGCTGAGGGCACTGCTTGTAGACATGAGAACGAGGAGCCTGCAGGTCGAAATGTACATAGCCGAATACTCGGATCTCACTGCAGCATCGAACGACAACATTAAATAGTTGCATGCATAGAAAAAAATTCCTGGTAACTAGCTTATTCACATAAGCTTCCACCAACCAGCAGAGACAAGCTGATTTGTTTTTTGAGAGTCGATAAGGCGGATATCAACCCGCCGCCAAGTGCCTTCCCACGCGCGATCCGGCAACATGGGTTGCATGACGCCCGACCTCTCCGAACTCATTCGCACCATCCCAAATTTGATCCGCATCGGCAAGATTGCCGAGATCAATGCGGACAAGGTGCGCGTGCGCTTGTCGCCTTCGCTGCTGACCACCTGGCTGCAGTGGATCGCGCTGCGCGCTGGGGATGTCGTCCACTGGTCCCCGCCTTCCATCGGTGAGCAGGTCATCGTCTTTTCGCCGAACGGCGATCTGACGCAGGGCAAAGTCCTGGCCGGTCTGTTCTCGGCCGAGTCACCGGCGCCCCAATCCAATCATAAGGTTCGCTCCATTCACTACCCTGATGGCGCCGTAGTGCTCTACGATTTCAGTACGCATGCGCTGTCGGCCATTCTGCCGGCGGGTGGCTCGGCGCTGGTCAAGGCAGATACGGTGACCGCCGACGCACCGCAAACTACCTGCACCGGCGATGTGACCATCAAAGGCAATCTGCTGGTGGAGGGCTTCAGCGCATTGAAGCAAGGCGCTAAGGTCGAGGGCGGCGGCGGTGGCGCTGCCATGACCATCGATGGAGACGTAGCGGCAACCGGCGACGTGAAGGCAGGTCCTATCAGCTTGCGCGGCCATGCACATAGTGAAATCAAGCGCGGCGATGAACAGTCGGGAGGGCCGGTGCCATGATCGCCATGGACGCATCTACCGGCCGCAGCATGTCACTGCTGGACCACATCCGCCAGTCCGTGCGTGACATCCTCATGACGCCCCTGGGCACCCGCATCTACCGCCGTGCCTATGGATCGGAAATCCCTGAATTGATCGACCAGCCCCTGAACGGGGTTACGGTCATGCGCATCTATGCTGCCGTGGCCTATCGCCTGGCGCTGTGGGAGCCGCGGATTTCCCTTTCGGCGGTCAATCTGAACCGTGACGCAACGGGTGCGATTTCGGTCGTGCTGCAGGCGGTGACCAACGGAAAGGCAATTGAATTCTCGGTGCAGGTCCGCGAAGGGGCCATGCAATGAGTTCCCCTATCGACCTTTCCCTGTTGCCGGCGCCGCAAGTGCTGGAAACCCTGGATTACGAGACCATCCTTGCCAATCGCAAGGCGGCCGTACTGGCATTGCTGTCACAGGAACAACGCGAGGCCGCCGCCAAAGTGCTGTCCCTGGAGTCGGAGCCGGCCACGAAGCTGCTGCAGGAGAACGCCTATCAAGAGCTGCTGCTGCGCAACCGTGTCAATGATGCCGCCCGTGCGGTCATGCTGCCTTTCGCCATCGATGCCGACCTTGACCAGATCGGGGCAAACACCAACGTCAAGCGCCTGGTGCTGATCGAGGCCGATCCGGATGCATCGCCTCCGGTGGAGGAAGTGCGCGAAGACGACGATGCATACCGACTGCGCATCCAGGAAGCGCCGGACGCTCTGTCCACGGCCGGCCCTCGCAATGCTTATGAATTCCATGCGCGCAGTGCCGATGGTCGCGTGCTCGATGCCCGTGCCGTCAGCCCGGCGCCTTGCGAGGTGGTGGTGGCTGTCTTGGCGACCTCTACCGACTGGCAGGCGCCGCCCGAAGTGCTGCAGGCGGTAGAAGACGCGCTGTCGGCTGAAGACGTGCGCCCGCTGGGCGATCTGGTGACGGTGGTGCAAGGGGACGTCACTGATTACGTACTGGAAGCCGTCGTGTATGTCGAAAAACGCCCCGAGGCGCCCATTGCCATCAGTGCCGCAAGGGCGAACGCGGCCGCCATGGCAAATCCGGCGCGCCCACTCGGCTATAGCGTCTATCGGAATGCCTACGTGGCGGCACTCAAGGTCGAGGGAGTGCGCAACGTGCTCATCAAATCGCCAGCGGCCGACATCCTGTGCGGCAGGACGCAGGCCGCCCGCTGCACCGCCATCACTATCACTGCCGAGGTGCTGGAAGAGGTCGACGATGTATAACCCGGTGCCTACCTTGCCCCCGAACACCACTGCGCTGGAACGTGCTCTTGCACGCGCCTGCGCAGAACTGGCCAAGACGCCGGTCCCGCTTCGCGACCTCTGGAACCCTGACCGCTGTCCCGTGGCCTTGCTGCCCTTCCTCGCCTGGTCATTTTCTGTGGACCGCTGGGACGATGGCTGGTCCGAGTCGATCAAGCGCAAGACCATCAAGGCATCCCGCTATATCCATCAGCACAAGGGCACTATCGCCGCCGTTCGTGGCGTGGTCGAGTCGCTGGGCTACGTGATCAGGATCACCGAATGGTGGCAGACAGACCCGCCTGGCCGCCGTGGCACCTTCGCGCTCGATGTCGGTGTGCTGGAGACGGGCATCACCGAAGAGATGTTCGCCGAGATGGAACGGCTCATTGACGACGCCAAGCCTCTGTCTCGACACCTGACCGGCCTGCGTATCCACCTCGAATCGCGCGGCGCTATCTATATCGGTGGCCTGGTGCAGATGGGTGAGGCCATTACCGTCTACCCCTGGATTCCTGGCCAGGTCGAATCCACCGGAAGAATTCACATCGGCACCACTGCCCACCTCATTGAAGTCATGACCATCTACCCATGAGCGACTATTACTCTCTTCCAACTGAAATCGGCGAAGCCAAGATTGCCAAGGCGATTGCCCTGGGCGAACCGCTGAAGCTCAAATATATGGCGGTCGGCGACGGCAACGGGGAAACCCCAATCCCCAGCCGCAAGCAGAAGGCCCTGGTCAATGAGCAACGCCGAGCACTGATCAATACGATCTTTCCCGACGAGAATGACGCCAGCCAGCTGATCATCGAACAGGTTCTGCCTGCCGAGGTGGGCGGCTGGTGGGTGCGCGAGATTGGCGTCTTTGATGAAGACGGCGACTTGATCATTGTCGCGAATTGCCCGCCAAGCCTGAAACCGGCGCTCGCGTCCGGATCGGGCAAAGATCAACAGATCCGCATCGTTCTGCTGGTAGCCAGCGCATCGGCCATTGAGCTGAAGATTGATCCCACCGTGGTGCTGGCTACGCGCAAGTACGTGGATGACGCCATCATCGTCTATGCCGCCCCCAAGGACCACAAGCATGCTGACTTGGCGCCCTTGGCATCGCCGACTTTTACAGGCGTGCCGAAGGCGCCAACGGCCGCCGCTGGCACCAGCACTACCCAGTTGGCAACTACTGAGTTCACCGCCAAGGCTCTCGCCCTCAAGGCCGATTTGGCTTCACCGACTTTTACTGGCACGCCGAAAGCGCCTACGGCCGCTTCCGGCACCAATAATACCCAGCTGGCCACGACCGCCTTTGTGCGCAGTGAAATCGCTTCCTTGGTCGGGAATGCTCCCTCGGCACTCGATACCCTGAAGGAATTGGCGGACGCCATGGGTAACGACGCCAATTTTTCCGCCACGGTGACCAATGCGCTGGCGCAGAAGGCACCTTTGGCCTCGCCGACTTTCACCGGCACGCCAAAGGCGGACACTGCGCCGCTCGGCACCGTGTCCAAGCAACTGGCGACCACTGAGTTTGTGGCGGCCGCCCTGGACGATAGTGCCCCATGGAGAACGCTGCTGTCCGGGACGATCAATGCCACCACTGCAATTCTGCGCCTGGCCAATGTGCCGGTAGGCGCCAGCTCGGCGCAGTGGCTATTCCGGCTCCACCTGGGCTACGGTTCCAGCGCTTCAGTGGCCGTGATCGAATTTGCGGTCAAGCAAGGCGATATCAGCATCGTCTCTGTCCATGGATCGGCAGTAGATCGGGCGATGCAATACGTCTCCACCTTCAAGACACATGTCAGCGGCGTGACCACCGGTGTATCCGAGGTGTACGTTGATTTGAGCACGGACCCGAATGGCCCGGTAACGAATGCCTGGCGCACTGTGCTGCTGGAGATGGCGCCGACGAACCGATATGGCATCACAGCGGATGTGATCGCCGCTGCACCGGCCGATGCGGTATGGAGCGGCTTGCCGGCGTCCGCCATCCTGGCCAGCCGCAGTGACGTGGCCGGCATATCTCCGGTCCTCGGTGAGGTGCGCATGTGGTCGGGCCAAGCGACAGAGGCGGCCGTCGCTGCGGCATGGGGAGCGGGCTGGCATCTCGCCACCGGCGCCAATGGTACGTCGAACCTCTCCGACAGGTTCATTGTGGCCGCAGGGGGTGCCTATGCCACCGGCGCGACGGGTGGCGCAGCTTCTTACAAGCTGTCTGCCGCGCAGTTGCCGTCGCACACGCACGCGATCACGGTCAACGATCCTGGCCACTATCACGACGTGACCACTTACAACCCTGGTTCCTACCAGAGTGGCCAAAACATCAGCGGTGGGCAAACGATCGGTGCGACCTCGCCGCAGCACACCACCAGCAGCAAGACCGGAGTTACGGCCAGTGCGGCCAATACTGGCGGGGGCGCAGACATCAGCAATTTGCCGCCCTATTACGCATTGTGCTTCGTTCAATACACAGGGGCCTAAGCATGCTCGCAAAACTCATTATCTGGCTTGGGGGCGCCCGCTGGCGCCTGAGCCTTTCGCACTGTCTGGAAGGCCTATTAATCCAGCTACCGGTCGCACTACTGTGCGGCGCCTCGGCCGGCGTGCTTGCGGTGGTGGTGTGGTACTGGTCGCGCAAAAAGCTGGAAGTCGAAGAATTGCACGGCCATGCCACCGATCCGGCAGCGTCATGGGGGTACGGATGGTTTCCCTGGAACTGGGACAAATGGCAGGTGCTGGACGTGGTGCTGCCGTCTCTATCCTCGGCCGCGCTCGCATTGCTGAGTTTGCGCCTTCCTATATGAGCGGCACCTTGCCGTACCGAATCTGAAATCCGGCGAAAGCCGCACTGAAACCAAAGGAGTATGAACAATGGCAACTGATTATCACCACGGCGTACGGGTTGTCGAGGTCAACGAGGGTAGCCGGCCCATCCGCACCATCTCGACCGCCGTCATCGGCTTGATCGCCACGGCAGACGACGCGGACCCGACCGCCTTTCCGCTGAATGTCCCCGTCCTGCTGACGAATGTCATCGCTGCACAAGGCAAGGCCGGCAAATCCGGTACGCTGCTGCGCACCTTGAAGGCCATCGGCAAGCAGGCCAAGCCGCTGACCATCGTCGTCCGGGTGGAAGAGTCCGACGATCCGGCGGAACTGAGCAACAACGTGATCGGCGGCGTGAGCGACGGCAAATACACCGGCGCGCAGGCATTGCTGGCCGCACAGAGCAAATTCGGTTTCAAGCCGCGTATTCTGGGCGCGCCCGGACTGGACAGCCAGGCGGTGACCAATGAGCTGGTGAGTATCGCTCAGACCCTGCGCGCCTTCGTGTATGCCTATGCACGCGGCGCCACTGCCGTGGAGGCGACGAACTACCGTGGCCAGTTTGGCCAGCGCGAATTGATGCTGATCTGGCCTGATTTCCTCGACTGGGATTCGGAGCAAAAGGCGGACGCCAGTATCTCCGCAGTCTGCTATGCGCTGGGCATGCGCGCCAAGCTGGACGAGACCATCGGATGGCACAAGACTATTTCCAATATGGTCATCAATGGCCCGACCGGCATCAGCAAGGACGTGTCCTGGGACCTGCAGGACCCGGCGACCGATGCCGGCATTCTGAACGCGAAAGAGGTCACCACCCTCATCAACATGAGCGGCTACCGCTTCTGGGGTTCCCGTACCTGCGAGGCACAGGGCGGCTATTTCCCATTCGAGAGCTACACCCGCACCGCGCAGGTCCTGCGTGACACCATCGCCGAGGCGATGTTCGAATTCGTCGACAAGCCTCTCAATCCGTCCCTCGTCCGCGACATCCTGGCCAGCATCAATAACAAGTTCCGACAGCTGCGCGCCAGCGGCTACATCATCGACGGTGAAGCCTGGTTCGATGAAGAGTTCAACGATGTGGACTCGTTGAAGTCGGGCAAGCTGACCATCGACTACAACTACACGCCGGTGCCACCGCTGGAAAACCTGCTGCTGCAACAGCGCATCACCGACCAATATCTGGCCGACTTCAGCGCCCGGGTCTCCGCGTAAGTAACGGCGGCCGGTCCGGCCGCCTTTCGCATCTATTGAAAGGAGTATGAAAAATGGGGATGCCCAGCAAACTGAAGGATTTCAACCTGTTCGAAGACGGGTTCAACTATTCCGGCCAGGCCACCGAAGTGACCTTGCCGAAGCTGTCGCGCAAGATGGAGGAATATCGTGCGGGCGGGATGTCTGGTCCGGTATCGGTTGACTTCGGCCAGGAAGCAATGCAGCTCGAATGGACGGCCGGCGGCCTGGTGAAAGAGTCGCTGAAGAAGTATGCGGCCGCGACCCACGGCGCGGTGCAGCTGCGCTTTGCGGGTGCCTATCAGAGCGACGATGACGCCCGCGTCCAGGCGGTGGAAGTCGTCGTGCGTGGTCGCTACAAAGAAGTCGATATGGGCACTGCCAAGTTGGCCGACGACACGACTCAGAAATTCACCATGCCGCTGAGTGCCTACAAACTCACCATCGACGGCGAAGTGATCTTCGACTTCGATTTCATGAACGGCATCGAAATCGTAGGCGGTGAAGATCGCCGCGCTGCGATCAACAAGGCTATCGGGCTGTAAGCGCTAGGCGGCACTGCGCCGCCTGGCTCGTACTTTCTCCATTCTCACAAGGAACACCATGACTACTCCCATCAAAATCGAAACCGCCGTCATCGAACTGGACGAACCGCTCATGCGCGGCAATACCCAAATCACCGAACTGACCTTGCGCCGGCCCAAGTCCGGGGCGCTGCGCGGTGTCAGCCTGATGGATCTGATGAATATGAACGTGAGCGCACTGCAGGTGGTGCTGCCGCGCATCAGCGAACCGCCCCTGACGCAATTCGACGTTGCCGCAATGGACCCGGCCGACCTGATCAAGTGCGGCATGGAAGTCTCCGTTTTTTTGGCACCGAAGGCGGACCGCGCCTTGGTCTCCCAATCGAAGTAGAAGACGCCATGGCGGACATCGCGACCGTGTTCCATTGGCCGCCGGCCGCGATGGATGACTTGGAACTAGCAGACCTGATGAAGTGGCGCGAGCGCGCCAGAGTGCGCAGCGGGGCGGAATAGATGGCAAATGAACTGAAAATGCAGGTCGTGTTCTCCATGATGGAGAAAATCACCGCCCCGCTGAAGAAGATCACCGGCGGCGCCCGCGATACCGGAAAGGCGCTCAGGGACACCAGCGACCGCCTGCGTGAGCTGAACAAGCAACAAAAAGACCTCGACGGCCTGCGCGAGCTGCACCAGGGCATGCGCAAGACGAATGCCGAACTGTCCACCGCGCAGCAGCGTGTCGCCGAGCTGGCGGCCAGAATGAAGGGCACCGAGAACCCGACCCGTGCCATGACGCGCGAATTCAATGCAGCGGTGCGCAGCGTCAAGTCGCTGCAGGACGCCAGCGAGCGGCAAGGCATGCAGTATCGCGCGCTGCGCGAGCGCCTGGCCGACGCCGGCATTGGGTCGCGCCAGCTGGCTAATGCACAGACCTGGCTCAAGAACAGTATCGCCGCCACCAATGCCGAGCTGGCCGACCAACAGAAGAAGCTGGCGGCCAGCCAGCGCCAGCAGCAGGCCATGGCCAGTGCCCGGCAGCGGGCGGACAAGTTGCGCAGCACTGCCGGCGGCCTGGCAGCGGCCGGCGTAGGTGCCACGGCCACCGGGGCTGCGCTGGGCGCGCCGGCACTGGCGGGCCTGAAGGAAGCGAAACACTATGAGACCGAGAACGGCCGCGTACGTGCGCTAGGCCTGGGGCCGGCGGCCACGGCCGAGGCGATCAAGTTCGCGCGCGACATGAAGACCTACGGCACCAGCCAGCTCGACAATCTGCAATTGCTGCGCGATGGCATCACGGCCTTTGGTGACACGCACCACGCCGAAATGGTCGCGCCCATGATGGCCAAGATGAAATTTGGCAATCACGCCTTCTACGGGGAGGCCGAGGGCGCCGAGAACGAGCGCAAGTTCATGGATATGCTGAAGGTCATCGAAATGCGCAACGGCACCAAGGACATCGGCACGTTCTCCAAACAGGCCAACATGGTGCAACAGGTATTGACGGCCACCGGTGGCCGGGTCGGTCCGGGCGAGTGGCTGAACCTGATCAAGACGGGCGGTATCGCGGCCAAGGGTCTCAAGGATGAGTCCTTTTATTACCAGATGGAATCCCTCGTGCAGGAAATGGGCGGTAACCGGGTCGGCACCTCGATGATGAGTGCCTATCAGAACCTCTATCAAGGCCGGACCACCAAGCGTTCTATCAGCATGCTGGCTGACCTGGGCCTGATCGGCGATCAATCGAAGGTCAAGCATGACAAGGCCGGCCAGGTCTCCTTCCTGAACCCGGGCGCCATCAAAGGCGCGGACCTGTTCCGCGAGAACCAATTCGAATGGATGGAGAAAGTGCTGTTGCCGCAGCTGGCCAGCAAGGGCATCACCGACGAGAAAGGCATCCTCGATGCCATCGGCGGCATCTTCTCGAACCGCACGGCCGCGCAGCTCTTTTCCACCATGTACCAGCAGCGCGCGCAGATTCACAAGAACGAGAAATTGAACCGGGGCGCCGCCAACATCGACGAGCTCGACAAGCTCGGCCGCGACACGGCCAGCGGCCAGGAACTGGAAACCCTGTCCAAAGTAGCTGACTTGAAACTGGAACTGGGCACCAAGATTCTGCCGCTCTACGCTTCAGGCCTGCAGATGGCCGCCACTGCGGTCCAGGCGCTGACTGGTTTCATGGAGCGCAATCCGGCCACCGCCAAGGCCATGATCGTGGGCTTTTCCGCCATCGCCGCCATCATGGTGGTGATGGGGCCGCTGATGCTGGCCCTGGCCTCGATCATCGGTCCCTATGCCATGTTGCACGTCCTGTTCGCCAAGATCGGCCTGCAAAGCGGTTTGCTCATGCCCATCCTGCGCGGCGTTGGAACAGTCTTCATGTGGCTGGGGCGGATCTTTCTGATGAATCCTATCGGCCTGGCAGTGACCGCCATCGCTGTTGCTGCCTATCTGCTATATCGCAATTGGGAACCCATTGCCGGCTTCTTCGGCAACCTATGGCAGCAGGTACGCGGCGCCTTCGCGGGCGGCTTGGCCGGCGTGGGCGCGCTGATTTTGAATTGGTCGCCGGTGGGCCTGTTCTACCAGGCGTTTGCTGGCGTGCTGAGCTGGTTCGGCATTGATCTGCCGGCCAAGTTTACCGAGTTCGGCGCCATGATCCTGCGCGGCCTGGTCAACGGCATCACCAGCGGCATCGGCGCCGTCAAGGATGCGGTGTTGGGCACCGGTGCCAGCGTTATCGGCTGGTTCAAGGAAAAGCTCGATATCCATAGCCCGAGCCGTGTCTTTGCCGAGCTGGGCGACTACACCATGCAAGGCTTGGCCGTGGGCTTGAATCGTGGCCAGGACGGGCCGCTATCTACTGTTAGCAGCCTGGCCGGCAAGCTGGCCAGTGCCGGCGCGGCTGTGGCCATTGGCGTGGGCAGCATGCCTGCGATGGCCTTTGATAGCCGGCCGCCGATCAGCGCGGGCAGCGCTCAGCCCGTCGTCTATCAGGGGGACACCGTGCAAATCATCATCCAGCCGGCCCCTGGCATGGATGAACAGGCCATCGCCCGCGCGGTGGCCGCCGAGCTGGACCGGCGGGACCGCGTGAAGGCCTCGCGCCAGCGTTCGAACCTCGCCGATTGGGATTAAGGAGTCACATCATGATGATGGTCTTGGGAATGTTCGTCTTCAGCCTGCCCACGCTGGCCTATCAGGAACTGCAGCGGCAGACGCAATGGAAGTTCGCCGGTAATTCGCGCGTAGGCCGGCGCGATGCCCTGCAGTACACCGGCAAGGGAGACGACATCATCACGCTATCGGGCTGGATTGCACCGGAGTTGACCGGTAGCGTGTTCTCGCTGGATGCCTTGCGCCTGATGGCCGATACCGGCAAGAGCTGGTTCCTGATCCAGGGAACCGGGCGCATCTATGGTTCCTATGTCATCGAGAGCATGGACGAGGGGCGTACGGTGATCGATGGTGACGGCGATGCCAAGCGCATTGAATTCACCATCAAGCTCAAGCGCACCGACGATAGTGTGCTGTCGTCGCTGGGCCTGGGGGATATCTCGGATCTGCGCAACATGGTCGACATTGACGGCATCACGAACAGCATCGCGGACAAAGCGCGCGATGTGGTCGGCAGCGCCATCGAAGGCATCAAGACGACTGCCGGCGGTATTGCCGGCACGTTCGGTGGAATTGGCCAGTGAGCACCGCGCCAGCTTTCCGTATCGTCATCGAAGACAAGGATATCAGCCGCCCGGTCTCGGACAGACTCATGAGCATCACTCTGCGCGAGTGTCGGGGTGACGAGGCTGACCAGTTGGACATTGAGCTGGATGATACTGACGGCAAACTGAAGATTCCGCCCAAGGGCGCGAGGCTGAATTTTGCCCTCGGCTGGCAGGGTTCGCCCCTGGTGGACAAAGGGGCGTTCGTGGTCTCCGAGGTGGAGCATAGTGGCGCGCCGGACCGCCTCACCATCCGCGCCAGGTCGGCCAGCATGATTGACGCGTTTCGCCAGCAGCGGGATCGCAGCTTCCATGAGACCACGCTCGGCGCCGTGGTCGATGCCGTTGCCGCCGGCAATGGTCTGGCGTCAGGTATCTCTGCCGGCCTGCGCGGCATCGCTATCAAGCACCTGGACCAGACGCATGAGAGCGATTCGGCGCTATTGCGCCGCCTGGGCAAGAAATATGATGCCGTGGCCACGGTGAAGAATGACACGCTGCTGTTCATGCCGATCAACGAGAGCCGCACCGCTGGCGGCAAGCCTCTGCCTGTGGTCAAGGTGGTGCGCGCGCTGGGTGACCAGCATCGTTATCACAGCTCGGAATCGGACGCCTATAGCGGAGTGCGCACCTTCTGGATGGATGAGAAATACGGGCGTCGCCGCAGTATCGTCGCGGGCCAGGCTGGCAACAGCAAGCGCTTGCGCACCACGTTTGCGAATGAGGCCGATGCGCGTGCTGCCGCAGTGGCTGAGTGGCAGCGCATTGAACGTGGCCTGGCCACCTTCGAGATGCAACTTGCTCTCGGCGACGCCAGCATCATGCCGCAATCACCCGTTTTGGTATCCGGGTTCAAGGCAGATATCGATGCCACGGAATGGCTTTCGAAGACCGTCACGCATTCCATCAGCGGCAGCGGCTTTACTACGCGGATTGAGTTCGAAACCAAATCTGAGGAAGCCGATACCGAGCGTGAGCTTGATCACGATCCAGAGGATGGCATTACCGGCGTGAAAGCGGATTGGCACGACAAAGCGAAGAATAAAAATAACAAGGGCACCGAGCTGTCAGGGAAGGCCGACAATGCCAAAACACTGACACGGACCTATGCCACCAAGCAAAGTGCCGCCCGTGCCGCTTCATTGGAGTGGGCGAAGATAAAGGAGGTCCGCGAGATCATCGCGGAAAACAACTCCGATTGACTATCGGGGCTTCGACCAAAATGATTTGCTGGCCGTTGCGTCGTAGATGCATTCCTTGACCAGGCCGCCATCCACTCTGATGGTGCCGCCGGTCGAGTATGCCTTGCCTTCAGAAAAACACGTGTTTTCTGCAACCTGTTCCGGTGTTGCCGGCGCAGGCATTTTGTAGAGTGACCATCCACATATCGTAGCGAGGAGGATGAGCAAGACCCATAGACCGCGAGTGTTCCTCTGTAAGCGCATGTAGCCAATGTCTTTCTCGACACAGGTATAACAGATGGATGGGGATACGGCGACAGGTGCGGGCGCTTCTGGTGGCGAGCTATTAGATTCTTTTTCGGGGATTGATGTTGGGTCCATTTTCGAGGCTTCATTACCTTGTTTAGCCTCGGCAAGCCACTGATTGATTTGAGCTTTCACCTGGGGGTACTTTTCGCGCGGCATGAACTTCATTTTGGTCGCACCGAAATCCGTCAGAATAATGCGGTACAGCGCTAAACGTTCCTCCCCTGTCTTCGCGCAAAGTTGATCGATTAAATCGGCGATGGTGCGGCGCTGAAGTTGCGTAAGAGTTTCTACCTTCCTGTTATCACCCAACACATTAAGAGTGACCACGCTACTCAGTTGCGGCGCCTCGTGAACGTTACCATTAACCAGATGGGTGACATCCCCTGCAATATGTAATTTGTGCTCCATTACTTCCCTGCCAATAACGCTTAAACATCGGCTACCTGTTACGCAAAAAAAACTAGTAAGAGCGCAATACGACCGATGCCGACTGCACACCTTCTATTTTTTCTTTTCGGTCTTCTCGCCAGGGGCTTTCACCTTGCTGGGAATATTCCCATTGTTGACTGTGCCGTAGACATCCCCGTTGACCTGATGGCCTACACTGCCGCCGATTGAAACCGTATGTCGAGACTTAGGTTTTTCATGAGGAACTGCACCTTCGATGACACCTAGCACTCGTACCTTCCCCATAAGATCAAGTTTTCGAAAACCACTCAGTAACTGATCCTCCTCAGCCGACAAAGCTCCAGGAGTAGGCACTCCAAACATGACGTAAGTCACATCAACACCGATCTTTGACACCGCCACCATGAAACCGATGTCAGGAAGCGTTTTCCCTTGTTCGTAAGAAATTTGGGCCAATTTTTTGACGCCCCCGACTGCAGCGAATGCTTCTTGCGACAGGCCAAGCCTATTGCGCTCGCTCTTTAATCGCTCGCCAAATGTATTTAATTCCATATTAGAAAACTCTTGACGGGTATGTTTTTAAATACTATATTTCCGTCATTGCTAAGTGACGTATACAAATTTTACTCTATGTCTACATCCGCCATTTCGTTGCACCAGAGAAATGAAACTGATATTACGGCTACAAGGGATGTCACATCGGTGGTTATGACCACCCGCCTGGATTCTCGCGAGGCGGAAAAAGTCTCGGCCTATGCGGTTCAAGACCATCGAACTCGCTCGTCCTTTCTCCGCCTCATGGTGCTGAAAGGTATTCAGGCCTACGAAAAAGAACACCAATCCGCAACCGCCTGACCAAGGGGGAACCTATGTACGACGATCCGCGACACATCCGCGATCACAGAATCGTGATCCGCTGCAACGCCGACAACTACGCTTTCATGAAGTCGCTCGCACAACTGCAGGGCGAAAACTTGGCGACCTTGGCCCACGACATGATGCTACATATGGCCGTTGAGTTCGTTGTTGCTCGTGATGTGCCCATAGTAATCAATCAAAACATGCAAACCAAGGCGCTCAAGAGCCACTTTTTAGTGCCTCAAAATGCCTGATATCGAACTCACGCTGACAAGCCCTGAACTCGTTGAGGCACTGAAAAGGCTGATGGTGTGCGAGGGATTCGAGACAATCGAAGACGCCGCCGAGTTCGTTTTGTCCGCTGCGGTTCGTGAAGGTGCAAAGCGTGTTACCGGCAAGGCGAGAGTGCTTTATGCCGTTGAGGGGAAGAAGCCATGCGCGTAATCAGCATTCCGTGCCCACACTGCCAGAATCGTGTGAGAGCGGCCAAAAGCCGCACCATGTCGTCGATGATGAAAGAAATAACGTACCAGTGCCAGAACGTCGAATGCGGCCATACCTTCGTGGCCACGCTTGAGGTCTCGCGCACGGTATCGATGTCGGCCATGCCAAATCCAGAAGTACGCATTCCGATTTCCTCGCGCGCATTTCTGGCTGCCAAGAACCAGATGACGCTAGACCTCGCGACCGTCTAAGCGGCCGCCCCGCTCCCGATAAATCAATACCTGCCGTGCGCGGAATGGCGCACGCGGGATTCGCTCACCCTAAAAAAACATGGCCACGATTACCGATCAGCAAAAAGCCATCAACGCACTCACCTTGACCAGGCTTCGACTAGATGAGGATATGAAGGAATTCCGCTGCGCGCAGCGCATGCTGATGCACAAGGCCGCGCTCATCGACGAGGTCCGCTGGAACGTCATTTGGGAAGGCAAGAATGTCATTTCGAACCGGCTCGCTGCGCGCCTGCAGCGCATTGATGGCCTGCTCGGGGAATGGTGATGCGTAGCGTGCTGAGTTACTTCGTTGCCGGCTTGCTGCTGCTGGCGCCGGCTGTGCTGTCGGCTCTGGGCTGGGTGAAAGGCTGATCATGCGCTGCGCCCGTATCAAGGATCATGCGTCCTTCCGTCCCGTCACGGATCTGCTGCGCGAGCGTGCGGCCCAAGTGCCAACACCACCGGGTGATGAGGCAGCAAAAGCAGAGCTGGAAAAGGCCATGATGCTGCTGCGCACACGCAAGCGGCCAAACCATCAGATCCGCGTCGCCTATTCCTGGGCGGCCACTGCCAAGCCGGTGCGTCGGCACATCCTGGCACTGGCGGGGCTCTCGCCGGATCGCTGGGAATCCCCCCTTCACTCCTTTACCGAAGCCGAACGCCTGGCCATGCGCCATGCCGTGCTGCGCGCAATCTCGACCTACGAAAGAGCCCTCAATGCAGTATAGAAAAGTCGATGCGAAGACACGACGCCAGCACAAGGCTTTTCTCGATTCGCCCCAGTTCGCCAGCGAATTGGAACGCATCCCACTGAAATGGCGTGGCCGTGTTGTTAGTCAGGCGCTTGAACTCATGTCGGTATGGCACTGGCGCCGGATCTTCGAGCCGGTCGCCCTTGATTTTGTTCGTGACTTCGCCGCCCACTACGTGCCCGCCGGAATTGATCTTTCGCAGGATGATGCGGAAATCTGCGCAACTGCTGAGAAGGCCGCCGAGAACGTCAAGAAGATGCTCTGGAAGGCGATCTCCGACACGCACGCCCGCGACATCATCGAGCAGGAATGCAGCGATTACGGTATTGACGTGCCAGAGGTGGACGACGATGACCTGCGCGCCATCATTGCGCGGGTAGTGGACCCTCGCTGGTGGCGGCGCCAGCTGCGTAAGGTGGTCGGCCGCGCCTTCGAGGGCGGCAATATCCGCTTGGGCTATGTCCACTATCACGGCGAGCCCTATGCCAGCAATGATGCGGTGCTGTCGCGCCTGGCGCAGAACAAGCGCAATGCAGCAGCCCTCGAAGCGACCAGGGTGCGCAACGAGGCTGGCCAGGAATTCAGCATCGCGGAACTGGCCGAGAAAACCACCGCCAACAAAACTATTCGGCGCGGGGAGCTCATGCTGCGTATCAACGGCTTTGAAACCATCGCGCGAGAGTGCAAGGACGAAGGCCTGTTCCTCACGTGGTCTTGTCCGTCCCGCTTTCACGCGACGCTACACAGTGGGAAGGCCAATCCGAAATATGACGGTTCCGATCCGCGCACGGCTAACAAGTACCTGGGCAAGATGACGGCCCTGGCGCGCTCGGCTCTGGCACGGCGTGGCATCGGACTGTACGGCTTCCGCATTGCCGAACCGCATCACGATGGATGCCCGCACTGGCACATGCTGGTGTTCGTGCGCGCTTTGCCGTGCTACACCACCCCGCACGTCAAGGATGTGGCCGGCCGCGCTATCCGCGTCATGAAGCGTTACGCCTGGCGCGTGGACCGTGGTGAGCCGGGTGCTTTCAAGCGCCGGCTTGACGTGAAGCGCATTGACTGGTCGAAGGGCAGCGCCGCCGGCTACATCGCCAAATATGTGGCCAAGAACATTGACGGCGTAGCCGACCACAAGACCAAAGAAGGCTACGTGGTGACCACCGACACGGCCGGCGATTATGAGCTGACGCCATCGGCGCGCGTCGAAGCCTGGGCCGCTCGCTGGGGCATTCGGCAGTTCCAGCAGTGGGGCGGCGCACCTGTGAGCGTCTGGCGCGAGCTGCGCCGCGTTCCGGCAGACATGGTGCAAGAGGCACCGCCGGCGATGGCCGCCGCCTGGGATGCCGTACAAAAGGTCGAGGGCGAGAAGCGGGCTTGCTGGGCCAGCTATTTGCGTGCCCAAGGCGGTGCCATCGTGAAGCGCGACGATTTGATGGTCACTCTGGCCAAAGAAACGAAGACTGTCACCGGCCGCTATGAAGAGTGTGAACGCGTGATGCCCTATGGCGTCCAGTGCCGCCAAATGGCTGGGGTAGTGTTCAAGTCCGTTCGGCATACATGGACGCCAGTTCAAGGGCACGACGCCCGCACATCGGCGGGTTCGGGGTTCCCTTGGACTCGTGTAAATAACTGTACGCAGCCCACTAGTACTGGATTTGCGGCCGATGCTTCCTTCGAGCCGAAGACGGCACCAGTACCGGTCATGTTCCAGCCGGACCAGGCCGTGCAGATCGAGCATGCATGGCTTGCCCTGGGCGCATGCCCCTGGCCCCGGCCAGTGGCCGATGACATGCCGAGGGGCCCGGCGTCGGCCATGACGGCCGATGAGCAGCGCCGCGCGCTGGCCTCCTGGGATGCCATCAAGGCATGCCCCTGGCCACGCATGGTGCCGGTGCCGGACAAATCACCGCGCTACGGCACGCCGCGTCAGGTGGCCGACTGGCGCGCCGGCCGGCTCGATGTGATCGAACTTCCGATCGATACCAACCCAACGAAAGGGAACGCCCCATGACCGCGTTTCGCGTCGTCGTGCGCACTGCCAGCGCACGCCATTCCTACACCGCCATCGCAGCCCATAGCTGCGACGTGATCGCCGCTGCCGTCGATCGCTTTGGCGTGTGCTCCGTAACGGCCACCAAGGAGAAGAATCAATGAATGCACCCGTGAAATTCGATGTGATCGCCACCACCAGCAGCAAGCCGCGTGACTTCGTGATGCAGCCCCCGCAGTCCCTGGACCGCATCACCTTCAACACGCCCGACGATGGCGTGCTGGCCGGCTATGTATCGGTCATTCGTCAGCACCTGGGCAATGGCCAGCGGTTTGCCTGGGTGGAACTGGATAACGAGCTGGCCGGCCAGTTTCGCGGCGTTCCACTGGCAGACATCGTCACTTCGGATGATGCAGGAGACCTACGCCGCCATACCTCGGCCCAGGAAGCCAAACGTCTTTGCCTTGGTGACTACAGCAGCAGCCTACGTCGTGAGTTTGAAAAGAGGGAACCGCAGTCATGAGCGCGCTGTTTCTTGACAATGAGAGCCTGGACCGCCTCACTGGAATTCGGCGAGGCTCTACGCGCGCGGGCGTGAAGCGGACCAAGCATCAGCTCCAAGCAGCCTTTTTACGCGAGGCCGGCATACCGTTTATCCCGAATGCGCGTGGCCAACCTGTCGTCTTGGTGTCGGCAGTAGAATCCCGCCGTTCAACTACGGAGCCTAAGCAGGCGTGGCAACCAGCAGCAATAAGGGCATGACATGGGACGTAAACCATCGAAAAACGCGAACCTGCCGAGGGGCGTGCGAGCACGCGAGCAGCGCAGTGGGGTCATTTACTACTACTACGATGCTGGCGGCAAGCCGCGCCGCGAAATTCCTCTCGGCCCTAACTATGTAGAGGCCATGCGAAAGTGGGCGGAGCTGGAGGCGCTGCCGCCCACAACCGTCTCGAAGGTGGTGACGTTCCGATATGCGTGCGAGGTTTATCAGAAAAAATACTTGATCGAGAATGCACCGAAAACGCGGGAAGAGAAATTGCGGCAGATTGAGACACTGCTTGCATTCTTCGATAATCCACCGGCCCCCCTTGAAGAAATCAAGCCCATCCACATCAAACAGTTTTTGTCCTGGCGCGTCCAGCGAACGCAAGATGCATTGCGCAAGAAGGGAGAGCCGGTGGAAGGCAACGAAGGCCGAGTAGCGGCCAATCGTGAGAAGTCGCTCATTTCGCACATCTGGAATGCAGCGCGAGCCGAGGGGCTGACCGATCTTCCGAACCCATGCGCCGGCATCAAGTCGTTCCGCGAGTATGGCCGTGAAACCTATGTCTACGACGACGCCTTCCAGGCTGTGTGGGGCAAAGCCGACGTACCAACACGCGAGGCAATGGACCTGGCATATCTTACCGGGGGCCGGCCGGCTGACCTGCTGAAAATTGACGAAACGCACCTACGTGAAGGGAGTATCGAAGTGCGTCAGAACAAGACTGGACACAAGCTACGCATTTCTATCGAAGGAAAGCTCGCGGCTTTGATCGAACGCATCAAGGCAAGAAAGCGCGGCATTTCCGGCGTCGTGGTTTCGACACGGCTGATTGTCAATGAAGAGGGACAGCCGCTGGGAAAATCCGCACTTAGATTCAGATTCGAGGCCGCCCGCGCTGCCGCTGGTATCGATGGCGACGACTTTCAATTCCGTGATCTGCGTGCAAAGGCCGCCACTGACAAGACGGACAATACCAAGGATATCCGCGAGGCTCAGCAACAGCTTGGTCACGCGAGTGTGGTGATGACGGAAAACTACGTTCGTAAGCGCCGCGGTCGGAAAGTGATGCCGACCGAATAGAAAAAGCCGCCCTCTGGCGGCTTTTCACGTTTCATGGCTATCGCCCGATTTAACATGCTTCACAATTAATTCGCACCAACTGATGCCTCTCGCAATTGCTTCTGACGAATCGAGATACGAGCCTCGCAGATGGCGCCGTGGCAGCAGCGGCACATTAAAACGCAGGACCTGTGCACCGTCGACTACCCAGCCCTCTGGATGTCGCGAATACCATATCCGATATCGAAACTCACCACCGGGCGACTCATATTCATGGACAGGCATGTATCCGCCTAGTGGAGTTGGCTGCAAGGCTTGTTGGGCGCCTTTGCAGCCTGATAGTTCCTCAAATTCCACTCAAATAAAATGCGAATGTTTTTTGGCAACATCGCGTAAGTGAAAAAATTGCGGAGCAAAGTCGGAATTGCGG